>NC_002252.1 GCF_000009605.1 Buchnera aphidicola str. APS (Acyrthosiphon pisum)
ATTTTTTTGATTGAAAAGAGACGTAAATTAATACAAAAAAAGGCTAATTATCACTCTGATCCTACAACAGTTTTTAATCATCTTTGTGGATCAAGACCCGCAACATTATTACTGGAAACAGCAGAAGTTAATAAAAAAAATAATTTAGAAAGTATAATGATTGTCGATAGCGCGATACGCGTCTCTGCTGTCAAGAATTCAGTTAAGATTACTGCGCTCTCTGAAAACGGAGCAGAGATATTATCTATTTTAAAAGAAAACCCTCATAAAAAAATAAAATTTTTTGAAAAAAACAAAAGTATCAACTTGATCTTTCCCTCTTTAGACAACAATCTTGATGAAGATAAAAAAATTTTTTCTTTATCAGTATTTGATTCTTTCAGATTCATTATGAAATCTGTTAACAACACAAAAAGAACAAGTAAAGCAATGTTTTTTGGCGGATTGTTTTCTTATGATCTTATTTCTAATTTTGAATCGTTGCCGAATGTAAAGAAAAAACAAAAATGCCCGGATTTTTGTTTTTATTTAGCAGAAACATTACTTGTTGTAGATCATCAAAAAAAAACATGTTTGATTCAAAGCAGTTTATTTGGCAGAAATGTAGATGAAAAAAATAGAATTAAAAAAAGAACAGAAGAAATAGAAAAGAAACTGGAAGAAAAATTGACATCCATTCCTAAAAATAAGACAACTGTACCAGTTCAATTGACTTCCAATATAAGTGATTTTCAATATTCATCTACAATAAAAAAATTACAAAAATTAATTCAAAAAGGTGAAATTTTCCAAGTCGTGCCCTCTCGAAAGTTTTTTTTGCCTTGTGACAATTCATTATCAGCATATCAAGAATTAAAAAAAAGCAATCCCAGTCCCTATATGTTTTTTATGCAAGATGAAGATTTCATACTATTCGGTGCATCTCCAGAAAGTTCTTTAAAATATGATGAAAAAAATAGACAAATTGAGCTCTATCCTATTGCTGGAACCAGACCCAGAGGTAGAAAAAAAGACGGAACTTTAGATCTCGATTTAGACAGCAGAATAGAACTTGAAATGAGAACTAATCATAAAGAACTTGCTGAACATTTGATGCTGGTTGACTTAGCAAGAAATGATCTTGCACGTATTTGTGAGCCGGGATCTAGATATGTTTCCGATCTAGTTAAGGTGGATAAATATTCGCACGTGATGCATTTGGTTTCTAAAGTAGTGGGGCAATTAAAATATGGTTTAGATGCGCTTCACGCATATTCCTCTTGTATGAATATGGGGACATTAACTGGTGCACCCAAAGTTCGAGCGATGCAATTAATTGCTGAATATGAAGGGGAAGGGAGAGGAAGTTACGGCGGCGCTATAGGTTATTTTACTGATTTAGGAAATTTAGATACTTGCATCACAATACGTTCAGCTTATGTGGAATCAGGTGTCGCAACAATTCAAGCAGGAGCCGGTGTTGTTTTTAATTCAATACCTGAAGACGAAGTGAAAGAGAGTTTAAACAAGGCGCAAGCTGTAATAAATGCTATAAAAAAAGCACATTTTACAATGGGATCCTCTTAAGAATGGCAAATATTTTACTGTTAGACAACATAGACTCATTCACCTATAATTTAGTTGAACAACTGAGAAATCAAAAAAACAATGTTTTAGTTTATCGTAATACAGTGAGTATTGATATTATTTTCAATTCCCTTAAAAAATTAACACATCCGATTTTAATGCTGTCGCCCGGACCTAGTTTGCCGAAACACGCAGGATGCATGTTAGATTTAATAAAAAAAGTCAAGGGGGACATTCCTATAGTAGGAATTTGTTTAGGTCATCAAGCAATAGTAGAAGCGTATGGCGGCATTATCGGATATGCAGGTGAAATATTCCATGGCAAAGCATCATTAATCCGCCATGATGGTTTAGAGATGTTTGAGGGTGTACCGCAACCACTACCTGTTGCTCGATACCATTCCTTAATTTGCAACAAAATTCCGGAGAAATTTGTCATTAATTCCTATTTTGAAAAAATGATTATGTCTGTAAGAAACAATTGTGATCGTGTTTGCGGCTTTCAATTTCATCCTGAATCTATTTTAACAACACATGGAGACCAAATATTAGAAAAAATTATTCATTGGGCGTCTTTAAAATATATCACAAACAAGAAACAATAAAAAAAAAGATTCTACTCAAACGAGTCGTTTTTTTAAATTCCATATCCCTTTTTATAACACTGAATCCTCCTGCGTCATCGCATTACACAATTCAACATCCAGACGTGCCTGAAAACAAAAACATACAACAATGATTCTCATGCAATTGGAATGACAAAATCAAATATACACAATGAAAATTTTTTAATAAAACCCGTACCGAAATTATTGAAAAGAAGTTTTAAAACAGTGTTAATGTTCCCAAAAACAGGAGGAAAAATCACAAAAAATACATTAGAAAAAATAGAAAGTATGAAAAAGAGAAAATTATTCAAGGAAAGGTGGGTGTAATTTTTACTTCATACAAACCACAACAAGAATTGATTAAAACTGGTCATCGAGGTGAATACAGATATCAAATTAAATGAAAGAATTGGTCGAAATCTGTGACTGTCAATACTGGAATGTATCTCAGAAAATAAGTCAAACTTTATCACGATGGGTATTTTTTCATTAATAGAGATTATCAAACCGACATAAAAAAAGGGGGAGCGATTTTAAGTACTATGTCACTTTTGTATGCATGAGTCTAAATGACTCGACTTTAAATCGGTCTTGTCAGCCTCATAAGCACGCTGTATGTGTGTAAATTTGTGCTCCATTAGAAAGAAAATACATTTGGTAAAGGGGAGGAGAAGACTAGCGGTGACTGTCGGATCCAAGAGCATCATCAATCTTCTTATAGATCGCTCTTCTATCAGTTTTCTAAAAAGCAGTTCTCAAAATTTAAGTGAACTCCCTGTCTGAAAAATATATGAGTCCCGGAAAACGCACTTCAATCACCAATAAAAGATAATTCATGATTCTGAGACAGATGAAAACAAAAGTTGGACAAACAATGATAGAGATAAAATATCTCCATATAAAAATTTTATAAAATGAACTGTTGTCAGTCATACAAAACAATTCAATAAAAAGGAAAAAATGAAAATTTTTTTCTAAAAAGTTATCCACAGTTTCTGTCTACAAGTGAATTTTAAAAAATATGAAATTTTAAGATAAATTCCAAAACAAAATACTCTAACATTATGTTTTTTATAAAAAAATTTTTTTTTTAATTCATACAATACATGTTGATAACATGTTCATAAGTCTGGGGATAAGTTTTGTATATATATACAAGACACTTTCCGATACATAGGAATCTTACGCGGAAAAAAGAAAAACATTAAAAACAATAAATTAATTAAGATTAGCATTCTTTAAAAATCCTTTTAAAAGAAAAAAACAAATACATGTATTATATATAAGGTTTTTAATTGTTATTGTTGTTTTGTATTATACTATTAATTAGTATCACTTTATTTAACATATTTATTAAATACTTAAATATATATTATACATTTTTTGTAAAATCAAAAATGATATTATTGCTTTAATTTAAAAAGTTAGTTATTATAAAACGAAAATTAGATGAAATTTTTTTGATTGAAAAGAGACGTAAATTAATACAAAAAAAGGCTAATTATCACTCTGATCCTACAACAGTTTTTAATCATCTTTGTGGATCAAGACCCGCAACATTATTACTGGAAACAGCAGAAGTTAATAAAAAAAATAATTTAGAAAGTATAATGATTGTCGATAGCGCGATACGCGTCTCTGCTGTCAAGAATTCAGTTAAGATTACTGCGCTCTCTGAAAACGGAGCAGAGATATTATCTATTTTAAAAGAAAACCCTCATAAAAAAATAAAATTTTTTGAAAAAAACAAAAGTATCAACTTGATCTTTCCCTCTTTAGACAACAATCTTGATGAAGATAAAAAAATTTTTTCTTTATCAGTATTTGATTCTTTCAGATTCATTATGAAATCTGTTAACAACACAAAAAGAACAAGTAAAGCAATGTTTTTTGGCGGATTGTTTTCTTATGATCTTATTTCTAATTTTGAATCGTTGCCGAATGTAAAGAAAAAACAAAAATGCCCGGATTTTTGTTTTTATTTAGCAGAAACATTACTTGTTGTAGATCATCAAAAAAAAACATGTTTGATTCAAAGCAGTTTATTTGGCAGAAATGTAGATGAAAAAAATAGAATTAAAAAAAGAACAGAAGAAATAGAAAAGAAACTGGAAGAAAAATTGACATCCATTCCTAAAAATAAGACAACTGTACCAGTTCAATTGACTTCCAATATAAGTGATTTTCAATATTCATCTACAATAAAAAAATTACAAAAATTAATTCAAAAAGGTGAAATTTTCCAAGTCGTGCCCTCTCGAAAGTTTTTTTTGCCTTGTGACAATTCATTATCAGCATATCAAGAATTAAAAAAAAGCAATCCCAGTCCCTATGTGTTTTTTATGCAAGATGAAGATTTCATACTATTCGGTGCATCTCCAGAAAGTTCTTTAAAATATGATGAAAAAAATAGACAAATTGAGCTCTATCCTATTGCTGGAACCAGACCCAGAGGTAGAAAAAAAGACGGAACTTTAGATCTCGATTTAGACAGCAGAATAGAACTTGAAATGAGAACTAATCATAAAGAACTTGCTGAACATTTGATGCTGGTTGACTTAGCAAGAAATGATCTTGCACGTATTTGTGAGCCGGGATCTAGATATGTTTCCGATCTAGTTAAGGTGGATAAATATTCGCACGTGATGCATTTGGTTTCTAAAGTAGTGGGGCAATTAAAATATGGTTTAGATGCGCTTCACGCATATTCCTCTTGTATGAATATGGGGACATTAACTGGTGCACCCAAAGTTCGAGCGATGCAATTAATTGCTGAATATGAAGGGGAAGGGAGAGGAAGTTACGGCGGCGCTATAGGTTATTTTACTGATTTAGGAAATTTAGATACTTGCATCACAATACGTTCAGCTTATGTGGAATCAGGTGTCGCAACAATTCAAGCAGGAGCCGGTGTTGTTTTTAATTCACAATACCTGAAGACGAAGTGAAAGAGAGTTTAAACAAGGCGCAAGCTGTAATAAATGCTATAAAAAAAGCACATTTTACAATGGGATCCTCTTAAGAATGGCAAATATTTTACTGTTAGACAACATAGACTCATTCACCTATAATTTAGTTGAACAACTGAGAAATCAAAAAAACAATGTTTTAGTTTATCGTAATACAGTGAGTATTGATATTATTTTCAATTCCCTTAAAAAATTAACACATCCGATTTTAATGCTGTCGCCCGGACCTAGTTTGCCGAAACACGCAGGATGCATGTTAGATTTAATAAAAAAAGTCAAGGGGGACATTCCTATAGTAGGAATTTGTTTAGGTCATCAAGCAATAGTAGAAGCGTATGGCGGCATTATCGGATATGCAGGTGAAATATTCCATGGCAAAGCATCATTAATCCGCCATGATGGTTTAGAGATGTTTGAGGGTGTACCGCAACCACTACCTGTTGCTCGATACCATTCCTTAATTTGCAACAAAATTCCGGAGAAATTTGTCATTAATTCCTATTTTGAAAAAATGATTATGTCTGTAAGAAACAATTGTGATCGTGTTTGCGGCTTTCAATTTCATCCTGAATCTATTTTAACAACACATGGAGACCAAATATTAGAAAAAATTATTCATTGGGCGTCTTTAAAATATATCACAAACAAGAAACAATAAAAAAAAAAGATTCTACTCAAACGAGTCGTTTTTTTAAATTCCATATCCCTTTTTATAACACTGAATCCTCCTGCGTCATCGCATTACACAATTCAACATCCAGACGTGCCTGAAAACAAAAACATACAACAATGATTCTCATGCAATTGGAATGACAAAATCAAATATACACAATGAAAATTTTTTAATAAAACCGTACCCGAAATTATTGAAAAGAAGTTTTAAAACAGTGTTAATGTTCCCAAAAACAGGAGGAAAAATCACAAAAAATACATTAGAAAAAATAGAAAGTATGAAAAAGAGAAAATTATTCAAGGAAAGGTGGGTGTAATTTTTACTTCATACAAACCACAACAAGAATTGATTAAAACTGGTCATCGAGGTGAATACAGATATCAAATTAAATGAAAGAATTGGTCGAAATCTGTGACTGTCAATACAGGAATGTATCTCAGAAAATAAGTCAAACTTTATCACGATGGGTATTTTTTCATTAATAGAGATTATCAAACCGACATAAAAAAAGGGGGGCGATTTTAAGTACTATGTCACTTTTGTATGCATGAGTCTAAATGACTCGACTTTAAATCGGTCTTGTCAGCCTCATAAGCACGCTGTATGTGTGTAAATTTGTGCTCCATTAGAAAGAAAATACATTTGGTAAAGGGGAGGAGAAGACTAGCGGTGACTGTCGGATCCAAGAGCATCATCAATCTTCTTATAGATCGCTCTTCTATCAGTTTTCTAAAAAGCAGTTCTCAAAATTTAAGTGAACTCCCTGTCTGAAAAATATATGAGTCCCGGAAAACGCACTTCAATCACCAATAAAAGATAATTCATGATTCTGAGACAGATGAAAACAAAAGTTGGACAAACAATGATAGAGATAAAATATCTCCATATAAAAATTTTATAAAATGAACTGTTGTCAGTCATACAAAACAATTCAATAAAAAGGAAAAAAATGAAAATTTTTTTCTAAAAAGTTATCCACAGTTTCTGTCTACAAGTGAATTTTAAAAAATATGAAATTTTAAGATAAATTCCAAAACAAAATACTCTAACATTATGTTTTTTATAAAAAAATTTTTTTTTAATTCATACAATACATGTTGATAACATGTTCATAAGTCTGGGGATAAGTTTTGTATATATATACAAGACACTTTCCGATACATAGGAATCTTACGCGGAAAAAAGAAAAACATTAAAAACAATAAATTAATTAAGATTAGCATTCTTTAAAAATCCTTTTAAAAGAAAAAAACAAATACATGTATTATATATAAGGTTTTTAATTGTTATTGTTGTTTTGTATTATACTATTAATTAGTATCACTTTATTTAACATATTTATTAAATACTTAAATATATATTATACATTTTTTGTAAAATCAAAAATGATATTATTGCTTTAATTTAAAAAGTTAGTTATTATAAAACGAAAATTAGATGAA
>NC_002253.1 GCF_000009605.1 Buchnera aphidicola str. APS (Acyrthosiphon pisum)
ATGTAATTATTTTTTTAAAAAAATAGCGAAGTTTTTAGAAATAAAAAACTTCGCTATTTTTTTTTAATTTAACAAGTATGTTTTTATTTATTTTTTTATATAAGTTTTAAGAATGTTATTTTGCATTTATTTATATAAGAAGCATTTATTAAAAAAAACAGTATGCATTTATTTATTTTTTCAATAAAAAAATGTGATTCTAATGTTTTTTTTTATTGAAAAAATAAAATAAGATGTTTTATGATAAAAAAAAAGGGGGGGAGATAATTTTACAGTGGATTTAAGAAACAAAAAATATGCGAATAAACGCATGCCTTTAAGAAAGAATAAATTTAAATAAAAATTTTAATTATCAGGATAAGTGTTTGTAGCTATCTTGCGTAAATAATAATAGCTTATATTAACTTGTTTCTTTAATCCATTAGGCCCTAATTTAGTTAATTCAGTAATAGAGTATTTGGCTACTAACGCTCGAAGAATAGTTTGTCTGGCTTCTTTCTCATCTAATGAAATCAAGCGTTGTGCATTTCTCTTTTTTTTATAAAAAGCATGCTTAGAAATTCTATATTGAAAAATATTTTTAATTTGAGTATCTTTAGAACGTCTTTTAGCATCAATCATGGTTATTGGTTTAAAACCTTTACTAATGAGATTTTTATTGATCCACCCTAATTGTTGTTTCTTAGCATCCATTAATTTTTTTTCAGAAACACCAAAGAGCATAAAAAACAATGGGGTTAATGTGATCATTTTGGGCATATAATTGCCTAATATTTTATCCCATGTTTTTTTGCAAGTAACAAAACCCATAGGTTCCATAAAATTAGTAATTAATCTAGAAGCACGAGTAATAGATTTATTACCTGCTTTAGACAAGGTAGACAAACCACATTCATCAGATAATTGTTCAACTGATGCTTGAACCAAATCAGAAGAAATATTAAAATGGTAAAGCATAGCTAAAACCATGGCTCTCATAGCACATGCTCGGTGTTCATTTAATCTTCTAAATCTTTTTACGGGAAAACCAATTTTAATATTTTTGATCTGTAAAATATAATTTAGTTCGCATCGAGCTACATCTATTTCTGATGCTCTTTTCATTGCATAACAAATAAAAGATGGCCTACGTTTATTATTTTTAGGTGGTGTAAAAAATGGATTGGGATTATTTATATAGCATTTTCTTATTATCATAACATGATACTTAAAATAGTAAGTGGGTTCATTTTTTATATATTTCAAATATATAAAATTTTATTTTTATTCTTTCAATAATTAAATTTTTTTATATTTAAGAATATATACTTTACTTTTATTTTTTTTTATGAATAAATATAATTTATAAAAAATAAATATATTTTTAACATACATTTTGATTATTTTCAACGATAACTTACTAAAACTTAAAAGTTTTATCTTAACTTTCTTAAATTAAATAAAATATATTTATAAATTCAATCTATATCAAAAACAATATTTTTTATTAACAATTACTATTCAGGTTAAAAAAATGGAAAAAATTATTGAAAAAAGTATATATGCCTCTCGTTGGTTAATGTTTCCTGTATATGTAGGTTTATCGTTTGGTTTTATTTTATTAACATTGAAATTTTTCCAACAAATTGTATTTATCATGCCAGATATTGTGGCTATGTCAGAATCAGGTTTAGTGTTAGTTGTTTTGTCATTAATTGATATTGCATTAGTAGGTGGTCTATTAGTTATGGTTATGTTTTCTGGATATGAAAATTTTATTTCTAAAATGGATATACAAGATAATCAGAAAAGATTAGGGTGGATGGGAACAATGGATGTTAATTCAATAAAAAACAAAGTAGCATCTTCAATAGTTGCTATATCTTCTGTTCATCTTTTACGTCTTTTTATGGAAGCAGAAAAAATATTAGATGATAAAATTATGTTATGTGTTATTATTCATTTAACTTTTGTATTATCGGCTTTTGGAATGGCATATATTGATAAAATGAGCAAAAAAAAACATATCCTTCATTAGTTTTTGTTTAAAAAAAATTTATTTTTTTTTAAAAAAACTAATATAAAAGTATATTGTTCAATATATGATTTATCAAAAACTCTTCTTTTAAAAAAATATTTTACTTTTAATTAAGTGTATTTAGTGCCTAGAAAAAATTATATATATAATCTAAAACCATTTTTTAATCCATCTAAAAATGAAAGAAAAAAATCTACATTTATTTGTTATGCAATGAAAAAAGTATCAGAAATAGACGTTGCTAGAAGTCATTTAAATCGTGCATTATTACCAATAGATCCTAAAACTGGTAATGTTTTGCCTCGATTCAGACGATTAAATAAACATCGAGCATGTGCTATGAGAGCTATAGTACCTGCTATGTTGTATTATTTTAATATTAATTCTAAATTAGTCGAAGCTTCTATTGAAAAATTAGCAGATGAATGTGGATTATCTACTTTATCAGATTCTGGTAATAAATCCATCACTCGCGCTTCTCGTTTAATAAGTGAGTTTTTGGAACCAATGGGTTTTGTTAAATGTAAAAAAATAAATAGTAAATCAATGAGTAATTATATACCTAAAAAAATTTTTTTAACTCCCATGTTTTTTATGTTATGTGGTATTTCACCATCAGAAATAAATCATTTTTTATCAAAAAAAATAAAACCATTAAAAAAATTAAAAAAACAAGAAAAAAGTGCATTTATTTCTTTTACAGATATGAAGATTATATCGCAATTAGATGAAAGATCAGCTAGAACAAAAATTTTAAATGCTTTAATTAATTATTACACGGCTAGTGAATTAACAAAAATAGGTCCGAAGGGTTTAAAAAAAAAGATAGATATTGAATATAGTAATTTATGTAATTTATATAAAAAAAAATCATAAAATAAATTTATACAATAAAAATTTCATAAGACATCATATACAAAATTATTTTGTATATGATGTCTTATGAAATTTTTATTGTATAAATTTATTTTTATCCAATAAAACATTCCATTACCTTAATTTGGAAAAATTTTTATGAAATCTAAAGTTGTTATTTTTGATACCACGCTACGCGATGGAGAACAAGCATTACAAGCAAGTCTTAGTGTTAAAGAAAAGTTACAAATTGCACTATCTTTAGAAAAATGTGGGATAGACATTTTAGAAATAGGATTTCCTGTTTCATCACCCGGAGATTTTAAATCAGTTCAAACTATATCTAAAAATATTAAAAATAGTCGAATATGTAGTTTAGCTCGTTGTATAGAAAAAGACATCGATGCAGCCGGAGAAGCTATGTCTTCATCTGATTCTTTTCGAATTCATATTTTTTTAGCTACTTCAACACTTCATATGGAATCTAAATTAAAGAAAAATTTTAACGAAATAATAGATATGGCTGTTTTTTCAGTAAAAAAAGCTTTACGTTATACTGATGATATTGAATTTTCTTGTGAAGATGCTACTAGAACTACAATGGATAATTTATGTCGTATTGTAGAAACATTAATTAAATCAGGTGTGAAAACAATTAATATCCCCGATACAGTAGGATATACTGTACCCAACGAATTATCTTGTATAATAAAAAATTTGTTTGAAAGAGTACCTAACATTCATAAATCTATAATTTCAGTTCATTGTCATGACGATTTAGGCATGGCTGTGGGAAATTCAATATCAGCTATACAGGCAGGTGCTAGACAAATAGAAGGGACTATAAACGGAATTGGCGAAAGAGCTGGTAATACAGCATTAGAAGAAATAATTATGGCTATAAAAGTAAGAGAAGATATCTTAAGTGTTTCCACTAATATTAATTATAAAGAAATTTATCGAACTAGTAAAATTGTTAGTCAGATTTGTAATATGCCAATTCCATCTAATAAAGCTATAGTAGGTAGTAATGCGTTTGCACATTCTTCAGGTATCCACCAAGATGGTGTATTAAAAAATAGAAAAAATTATGAAATTATGGAACCAAGTAGTATTGGTTTAAAAGAAGTAAAACTTAACTTAACCTCTCGTTCTGGAAGAGCAGCAGTAAAACATTATATGGATGAAATGGGTTATAATAATAGTGATTATAATATAGATGAACTTTATACTGCTTTTTTAAAGTTAGCAGATAAAAAAGGTCAGGTTTTTGACTATGATTTAGAAGCATTAGCTTTTATTAATAAACAACAAGATGAATGGGAATACTTTTCTTTGAAATTTTTCAGTGTGCAGTCTATTTCTAATAGTTTATCTACTGCATCAGTAAAATTATTATGTGGCAAAAAAACATACACAGAATCTTCTACTACAAGCAATGGACCAGTTGATGCTATTTACCAAGCATTAAATAGAATTGCATGTTTTCCTATTATATTACAAAAATTTCAACTTGTAGCTAAGGGGAAGGGTAAAGATGCGTTAGGTCAAGTAGATATCTTAGTTGAACATAAAAAAAGGAAGTTTCATGGAGTGGGTTTGGCTACTGATATTATTGAAGCATCAGCTCAAGCAATGATCAATGTACTAAATAACATATGGAAAGCAAAACAAGTTAACAAAAAATTAAAAATTTTAAAAGATTTTAAAAAAAAATAATACATCTAGATATAGAAATATAATATTTTTTGTTGATTTTTATTAAAGAGAAAAATTTTTATGAAAAAAAATTATCGTATCGCTGTATTATCTGGTGATGGAATAGGTCCTGAAGTCATGCAAGAAGCATGTAAAATTTTAAATGTTTTAAAAAAATATTTTTTTCTATCTTTAGAAATACAAAAATTTAATATTGGTGGTATAGCTATTGAACGTGAAGGTGTTGCTTTGCCAAAAACTACATTGCTAGGATGTGAAAATTCTGATTCAATTTTATTAGGTTCTGTAGGTGGTAAGAAGTGGGATAACCTTCCAGTAGAACAACGTCCTGAAAGAGCCGCTTTATTGCCTTTAAGAAAACACTTTAATCTTTTTTCTAATTTAAGACCAGCAAAATTATATCCAGAACTAAAATGTTTATCACCTCTTCGTTCAGATATTGTAAAAAATGGTTTTGATATATTATGTGTAAGAGAATTAACAGGTGGAATTTATTTTGGTGAACCTAAAGGTTTTGTAAATAAAAACAATACTAAATATGCTTTTGATACAGAAATTTATCATGAGTATGAAATTATCCGTATTGCTCATTTAGCTTTTAAATTGGCACGATCTAGGAAGAAGAAAGTTTGTTCTATAGATAAATCAAATGTTCTTCAAAGTTCTATTTTATGGAGAGAAGTAGTTGAAAGTGTTTCTAAAAAATACCCAGATGTTCATTTATCTCATTTATATATTGATAATGCTGCTATGCAAATAATTAAAGATCCTAATCAGTTTGATGTATTATTATGCTCAAATCTTTTTGGAGATATTATTTCTGATGAATGTGCTACAATTACAGGTTCAATTGGGATGTTACCATCAGCAAGTTTTAATGAAAAAAATTTTGGATTATATGAGCCGGCAGGCGGATCAGCACCTGATATTGAAGGTAAAAATATTGCTAATCCGATTGCTCAAATACTTTCACTTTCTATGTTAGTTAGATATGGCATGAATTTAAATCAGATAGCAGATAAAATTGATAAAGCTGTTAATAATGTATTAAAAAAAGGTTATAGAACTTCAGATATATCTCATGATAATAATTTTTTAAAAACAGATGAAATGGGTGATCTTATTGTTGATTCTTTAATTAATGGTGAATGACATGAAGAAAACATTATACGATAAAATATATGATTCACATATTGTTTATGAAGAGAAAAATAATACATCTCTTTTATATATAGATTTACATTTACTTCATGAGGTTACATCACCTCAAGCCTTTGATTCATTACGAGATAAAAATCGAAAGGTTAGACAGCCTAAAAAAACTTTTGCTACAATGGATCATAATGTTTCGACAACTAGTCAAGATATTAATGCTTCAGGTTCTATGGCAAAGGTACAAATGCAAGAATTAATTAAAAATTGTTCCGAGTTTAATATATCATTATATGATATAAAAAATCCTAATCAAGGGATTGTTCATGTTATTAGTCCTGAGAAAGGGATGACTTTGCCGGGTATGACTATTGTATGTGGTGACTCACATACATCGACGCATGGTGCATTTGGAGCATTATCTTTTGGTATTGGTACTTCAGAAGTTGAACATGTTCTTGCAACTCAAACATTAAAACAACAGCGTTTTAAAAATATGAAAATAGAAATTACAGGAGAAATTCAAAAATTTGTCACTGCTAAAGATTTGATTTTGTTTATTATTGGAAAATTAGGATCATCTGGAGGTGCAGGATATATAATTGAATTTTGTGGTAATGTAATTGAAAAAATGAGCATGGAAGAAAGAATGACAATTTGTAATATGGCAATTGAAATAGGTGCAAAGTCAGGTTTGATAGCACCAGATGAAGTGACATTTTCTTATCTGAAAAATAAAATGTATGCACCACGTGGTGTTTTTTGGAAAAAAGCATTAAATTTTTGGAAGAATTTGAAATCTGATAAAAATGCTTTTTTTGATAAAGTTGTGAATATAAATATTTCTGATCTCTCGCCACAAATTACCTGGGGGACAAATCCTGATCAGGTGATCTCAATCGATCAAAAAATACCTGATTTTAGTAGTTTTGATAATTTAATAAAGAAAGATTTAGCGAAATCTGCATGTAAATATATGGGTTTAAAAATAGGTACTTATTTAACTAATATTACTGTTGATAAAGTTTTTATTGGATCTTGTACTAATGGAAGAATAGAAGATTTAAGAGCTGCCTCAAAGATACTTAAAGATAAAAAAATTGCTAATAATGTTAAAGCTATTGTTGTTCCTGGATCAGGTTCAGTTAAGAGAGAAGCTGAAAATGAAGGTTTAGATAAAATATTTATTAGTGCAGGATTCGAATGGCGTTTACCTGGTTGTTCTATGTGTTTAGGTATGAATAAAGATAGATTAAATGATGGTGAACGTTGTGCGTCTACTAGCAATCGAAATTTTGAGGGTCGCCAGGGGAGAGGGGGGCGAACACATTTAGTAAGTCCTATTATGGCGGCTGCAGCTGCTGTATACGGTAAATTTGTTGATGTTAGAAAATTATATAATGGTGAGAATAATTAAATATGTTTAAATTTACTGGACATGCTGGTATCGTTGTTCCTTTAGATATATCTAATATAGATACAGATATTATTATTCCGAAGCAATTTTTGAAAAGAGTAAACAAAATTGGATTTGGTAAATATTTATTTCATGACTGGCGTTTTATTGATGCAAATCAATTAGTAAAAAATGAGGATTTTATACTCAATAAAAAAATTTATAAAAACGCAAGTATTTTATTAACTAGAGAGAATTTTGGTTGTGGCTCATCGAGAGAACATGCTGTTTGGTCTCTAGTAGACTATGGATTCAAAGTAATAATTGCACCTAGTTTTGCTGATATTTTTTATAATAATAGTTTTAACAATAAGCTTCTTTTAATCACTTTAAGTTCGAGTGAAATTACTTTTTTATTTGATATTGTAAAAAATAATATAGGTATTACTTTTGATGTAAGTTTAGTCGAAAAAACGGTTACTGTAAATAAGGAAGTATTTTCATTTGAATTAGATGATTTTCATTACTTTTGTTTGTTAAATGATTTAGATAATATTGATTTGACTATGAAGCATTTATCAGAAATAAAATCTTATGAAAGTCGTATATCTGATTTTTTATTAGAAAGAAGAGATTTCAAATCTTAA